>NZ_JAALBT010000050.1:0-2780 GCF_011077905.1 Providencia sp. M-27
AGCCGGAATTTCGTTTTCCGGTACGTTTTACTACCACAATTTGCCTGTTTATCCTTTCGGAGACCGGGCTAAGTCCGAGTCAATCAAGTGGTGCATTTGGGTTAATGTCGTTGGCTGGTATTTAATGAGAACGTGACAAGCGCCTCTCACGTTGCTAAGATTGGATTGCGACGTCTAATCTGAGCAACGAATGCACAAGATTTAGAGTACCAGAGCCCTGTGATGCTGTCACGGGGCTTTGTTACATCTGGAGCTTGGTAAACCTCATAAATTCAATTCGCAACGCTCGCCGCAAGGCGTGAACTTGTTTCACGTCGAGGAAGCGGAATTTCTCGAAAGCCTTATACTGTCTCCGTTCACACATGATCGGAGGGTGTCTCTATGTCTCAATTATTTCGTTTGGCATCGCCAGAAGATTACGAATACATCGAAGAATTAAATTTATGGGAATTGTCATTTGATAAGCGACCGGTTCAAGGGGTTCGTTGTGAAGATCCGGTGATCGGGGCAGAAAAATATAATCAAGGGCGTGAAAAATTTAAGGCGTTAGCGTCACGGCATAAAAAACACTGGAAACCGAACGGATTGACCTTTTCGGAGTTGATCCGCTGGGCAATAGAATGCGGAACTCCAGAACAATGTCAGCTTGTTTTAGCGTTATACCATTGCACAAACGATGATGATTATCAGGCGATGGGAATTCAGTTAAGCCGAAGTATTGATAATGCAAATGTCAGTCCGATCATCTTTTTCACAGGTAAAAATCAACGGTTATTAGGTGATATTTCGATGCTAAAACAGCTCGAAGAAAAGGTGCGCTGACGTTAGGTTTACCTATTATTTTATGTATTATCCTATCTATTATTCTATCTCTTATTTTATCTATTTCGTCTGTAATAGGTAGAATAATACATAGAATAAGATACAGAATAATAGATAGACACAAGATGACGTTGTGTTATTTCTTACCCATTAATCCACCTGTTATTCTACCTATTACTTTACCCGTTATTGCACCCAATTTAGGTATAACGGGCAGAATAACGGGTGAAATAATGGGTAGAATCATAGTTTTACTAACTTGCACCCCATGATACTTTCAGTATCAATGCCACTCATTTTCTGGACGAAAATGAATGACATAAGGCTCCGCCCTCTGGCTATTTTCTTCGGCTGGACGCCTGCGAAAAAAACCATTCACCCAAGCCCGTCAAACTCACTGCGTTCGTCTGACCACCCCCTTTTTTCGCCCCTGTATTTGGTCGCTCAAAAATGTGGTGGTCAGACGCTTCGCTTGACGGGGGGCTTTGCCCCCAAAACGAAACACGTTCACTGGGGTTCACTTGCCATCGCTGGGGCGTGTCATTTCGTTTCGGCTCCCCCTGTTTTTCCCTTTCTTCGCTGGACGCTCATCAGGATAAAAACAAAAAGCCTACCGCCCTCGTTTTACTCGGTTGGTCAAATCGCTTCTTGCCACAAAACAAGTTTGTGACTTTCAGCGATTTCGCATCGTTTTACTTGTCAGTTTGCACGATGTTAAAAACGCACTCAGAAGCCCGCAAAACCGTTCTAAACTTTCAGCGTAGATTTGGGTGTTTTATAGGGTGATCGTGTCTTAAAATCGTTTCGAGGGGCTTTAATGGGGATGAACGGGAGGTTTTTGCTAACTAACTCGCCCGTTTAACATAAAAGGGATTGTATGAATCAATTTTAGCTAGAGTTTAAGGTTGTTCAAATTAATGTACAATGATTGCACTGTATAAATAACCAGGTGTAGCATGTATGGAAAAGCACTTTATCAATGAAAAGTTTTCACGAGATCAATTTACGGGGAATAGAGTTAAAAATATTGCCTTTTCAAATTGTGATTTTTCAGGGGTTGATTTAACTGATACTGAATTTGTTGATTGTAGTTTTTACGACAGGAATAGCTTGGAAGGGTGTGATTTTAATAGAGCCAAACTAAAAAACGCTAGCTTTAAAAGCTGCGATTTATCAATGAGTAATTTTAAAAACATTAGCGCCTTAGGTCTTGAAATTAGTGAGTGTTTAGCTCAAGGAGCTGATTTTCGAGGGGCTAATTTTATGAATATGATAACTACAAGGTCATGGTTTTGTAGTGCTTATATAACCAAGACAAATCTTAGTTACGCTAATTTTTCTAGAGTCATATTAGAAAAGTGCGAACTGTGGGAAAATCGCTGGAATGGCACTGTGATAACTGGCGCCGTGTTTCGTGGCTCCGATCTTTCTTGTGGGGAGTTTTCATCGTTTGATTGGTCTTTGGCTGATTTTACTGGTTGTGATTTAACGGGTGGGGCGCTTGGCGAGCTTGATGCAAGGCGAATTAATTTAGATGGAGTGAAGTTGGATGGAGAGCAGGCGCTTCAGCTTGTTGAGAGTTTAGGTGTTATTGTTCACCGATAAAATCTAGGTAAAAAACGCCTAATGCCCCAATGTGGTACTAATCAAAACGGAGCGAAGCGACATCTTCATCTTGTCTTTGCTTTTCTCCATGATCAGTTATTGGGTCATGGTCTCTTAGCTCGTTAATCTGGCTAAGTTTGGTTAGGTTGGGCTTCTTTCGACACTTCGCAATCCAAGAAATCCCTAGTCCGTTGATTGGTGCTCTTATCAGGTACGCACTGTAATCTTTCGATACCGCAGCGTGATTCGGAGGTAGAGCCGGAATTTCGTTTTCCGGTACGTTTTACTACCACAATTTGCCTGTTTATCCTTTCGGAGACCGGGCTAAGTCCGAGTCAATCAAGTGGTGCATT
>NZ_JAALBT010000051.1:0-2397 GCF_011077905.1 Providencia sp. M-27
GGGGTTGTGTGCCCATTTCATCGAAAAGTCCAAAGTTTGCTTGTAGCCCTTTGATATCAAGGACTACAGCCGATATATAGTTTAATAATATTAATAGACTATGCCGCTAAGCTTAACGACTCTTCTGAAATAAGAGGATCTAAATTCTCCAGTAATCTTTCCAGTACAATATTATCTTTTTTAAGGCCAAAGGTGTAATTACCGGCCAGCTGTATATGCTGCCATGCGACAGGTGATAACTCAGCTATCATATTCACCGCTTCTTGATTATTTTCACGCGCAAATTTTTCAATCAAACTGGATAATAATGCAGAATTATAATAAATAATGCAGTTAGCAATGATACGAGCACAATCATTCCATTGTTCTATCTGGTAATCATCGCCACCTCTGAATTGATTACCATTAATTGACGCAATTGCACGCCGTAATTGATGGTAAGCCTCACCCCGATTAAGTGCTTGTTGGACAAACTGCCTGAGCATTTTGTCATCAACATAATCGAGAACGTATAAACACTTAATTATTCGGTCATATTCACGAAGAGCCGCTAAGGTGCGATTGTTTTTCTTACTGTTAGAAAGCTTAGTAATCACCGTGCTTTGTGTCGTCGTTTTACGGCTTAATGAACAAATTATCCATTGAATATTTTCCCACTCTTCTTGAATGAGTGATAAGTTGAGCGATTTTTTAAGTTTCAGGGAAAGGATTTCATCATACTCGATCTCAAACAATTCATTAAAAACGTGTTTAAATTTTGCATATCGCGGGGCAAACTGATACCCAAAGAGATCAAGGATAGCAAAGTTTACATTGTTAACGCCATGCGTGTCTGTTGCTAATGTTTTGGGCTGAATATGGCTGGTATTATTATAGAGTAAATCGAATGCGTGGTGAGCCTCATATTCATTGGCTGAAATCACTTTCGTATTTATTGGTACATGATTTGAAACTAATGTGAGTGCTGATACGCCTTTCCCTTTTCGGAAATATTTAGCAGAAAAACGGGCTTTAAATGTATTGATTCGGCAACCATGTTTTTGGCCATCAATACTACCAAATGGGGCACTTTCGTTAATCGTATAATATTTGAAAATGGGGAGTTTTGCTAAAGCATCAGCTATCATATCATTAGCTTCACTCGTTGTTTCAGGCCTAATATAACCATCATTGACGGCTCTAAGCACACCGATGGCTCTAGCTGATATTGATGACATATGATGAACACCATAGTTTGAGCCATTTCCAAATATGCAAGCGAGTAAATCGCCCTCTTTGGCCTTAGTGTTTTTCTTTTTTGATGCGATATTTTTAAATGCATCTAAGTAACCCGTTTTTTGATGAACATAGTCCATAATTTCAATGATCCCCATATGTTGGAGCTGGTTATATATGGGATTATCAATGTCATCTTTCCAGCGTTTATTCGCCAGTTTCCATGTTAACTGATTTGAACGCGGTTGAAGTGTCACGAAATCATTGGCTCCATCATGGATATTGCGACCAATTCGCTCCATTTGGTCTCTCAGTTTTTGCGTTAATTCCGAAAGCGTTTGTTGTATCGGTGTATTGAGCCGAGTTAATCCTGTTTTTTGAATGATGACATGGCTTTTTTTCCACTCGGTGGCTGAAATCAGATCATCGTCTAAACGCTTGTTGCTGGCGCTTTCATTGATGTAAATATTGTTACTCTCAATCATCCGAGCCACTTTTTGGTATAAATAGTATTCAAATCGTTGAGTATTAACCTGTTCATCTATCAGGATAAAAGGTTTATCGTTTTTTAACAGTAACCGCTGATCGACGGTAGAAATGTGCTTATCTTTTTGAAGTTCTGATTTTGCTGTTAATAATTGGGAAGATAGTAGTTGTAATCCTGGTTCGCACTCGATATCAATCGCGAGAAAGAGTGACCTCATTGTATTCGCAATTTTTCTGTATTGTGTATCAATGTATAGCCACTCATAATGGGTTTTATCAAAACTATTCTTATTAAGATGTTGACTTATTAACTGAATTTCATCTTTAGACATCATTGCAAATGCATTTTGGCGAATATCACCAAATTGCGTATTGTCACTGACGTTTTCATCAACAAAGAGGTGTAAAATATTACCCGCATGCATTAACTTTTCACGAATAATTTCCAGTTCTTCTGCAATGCGTAACTTAGCTAAAGCACTCGCAGCTTCCCTTTGCTTTCTCGTCACATATAAAAAAGCTGTTACCAATTTATCATTAGTTTCTTGGTAGCGAAAAAATAGATAACAAACCAGATATAACATGCCTTGCCATTCGGGAAATCGACGAATTTTATAAATCGATTGATGTTGAATAATCGATGCATAATAGCTTAAATTACCTAATGATAATCCCAATTCACCAACAAGACGTTTT
>NZ_JAALBT010000052.1:0-2222 GCF_011077905.1 Providencia sp. M-27
TTGTTCTTTTCAGCGTCCGCAGTGCTGCTAATCACCGCCCCATCGAGTTGCGTATGATTACCGACGGTGATATCAAAACCACCTTTGCCTGCATTAATAAGCGACAGTTTGAAGCGATTTCACAGCTAGATGAGAAAGAGAGAGAAGCGATTGAGACCGTGATCAACAGCATCTTACATATGCATGATGCTAAACGGTGGACATCAAAGAGTAATTAATTGGAAGTGGTCAAAACCAGAAAGTATACAGTGGGTTACGTCCCAAACCGAGGTAAACCCAACCCCAGCCCGCAACTGACTTTAAGCGGTAAGTGGCTGAATGAGCTGGGCTTTGAGGTGGGCAGTCACTATACCCTCTCTCGCCAAGCCGGACAGCTGATTATCCAGTTGGCTGAGGGGAAGTAAAGCCGCTAAAGAGATCCCAGTATTGAACTGGGATCATATCTCATATTAGATCTTCACCATTATGAAGGACTATAACCCTATCTTTCCCTAACTCTTCTTTAACTAGGTGAGCAATTTCATTTGTACATATTTCAAGTAATTTATTCGATACACTAATATAGAAATAAGACTCAGGATCTAAACCGTATTCATTTGAAATTTCTTTGTCAAATGGTCCTAATTCTCTTGCTCTATATAAAATATAGTGCTTTGGGAAAATTTCTGGGTATTTAGTCAAAAATACATCCAGTTTTTTTTGTAACTCATCGACCGATAAAGTCGTGTAACATCTTAAATCTATAGACATATCTCCCTCATTTCACTCTAACAGCATTCCCAGATTTATCAATAATAATCACTTTATCCAATCCCATAATTGGCCATTTAGTAAGCTGCTGTTGTAACTCAGGAACAGAAACTTTAGTATCGGACATATTAATAACTACATTGTTAGTTTGTCCTTTGTCTATTTTTCCTTTTACCTCAGACCATATATTTCGCACACTACTTGACTTAGGTGCATAGTTATCAAAAATTTCACCATTAATACGATAATCAGGGTCTTTATTTCCTAAAACGGCCGGGTTTTGTTCTACATGAAAACCTGATTTAGATAATATTTGAGCACTCTCATTTTCACGATTAAGTGAACGAATATTTTCTTTTGTCATTTGAGGAGTGACTTTTGTAACGTGCCCTGTCAATAAACCATCAGATTTAGTTATTACATTGCCGATTGTCCCTGTTTGCCATACATTACTTTCAGGAGAGACAATCCCACCACTCGGCTTACCTGTAGTAACTTTATTTCCTAAGTAGCCGCCTGATACAGCCAGCCCACCAAGACCAACATTGATTAGACCGTCAGCGATTTTACCATCTGCAATTTGAGCAAGACCAGTTCCAGTCTGATAAGAACCGCCTGAAATCAACGCTAACCGCATTAATTGGCTGGCTCGTCCCGGCCCAGCTAATAACGCATCAGTACCAATCATCGCTTGCCATGCATGTCTTTCTTCAGTGCTGAGTTGTCCTAACGCTTTATTGTATTCAGCAGACAAATCAGGTGTTGCACTACTTGGATACCTCAATATCTGTTCTACAGCCTTGAGTGCATCCGCTTCACTCATCCCTCTTAGCTGCAGCTGTGTCGCATACGCATTAAGGTATTCAGTCAATGCCGCCTCACCCGCTTTATCTAGCGTACCTTGACCATACTGGTAGAGTAACTTGTCGGTATAATTATCTTTATCTGTTAAATAGATAATATTTTGAGAGGCTTCTTTAAGGTTCTTTCCAGCCTTTTGATCTTCGAGTGCCTTATCTCTTTTTTCACGGTCATCTAGGCTTAAAAAGTTATTCTCAACCGTCGTCTTCCCTGCTTGGGCTGCATTTCCGGCACTCGAGGTATCTCCACCCACTAAACCGCCTGCAATACCCGCTGCCAGACTCGCAAATGCACTCACCGTCGCTTTTTCGTCTTCCGTCAGTTGGCTAGCTGGTTTGTTATACAGTTTCTCAGATAACATTCCAACCGCTTCCGCTGTCATTGCACCGAGCGATTGTGCCCCTGCATTTTCGCCTTTTGCCAACGCTAATGCAACATTCGCAATACCGTGGGCAATGATGCGTCCTTCTTTGTTCTTCTCTGGAATATTTTTGGCGATTTCATTCGCAATATACGGCGCACTCGCATTCGCTACCGCTTTATTCACATCTCCACTGATAAGCCCTTGAATCAAAGCGGTGCCTGACTCGACTATACGGCGATTATCCCCT
>NZ_JAALBT010000053.1:0-2061 GCF_011077905.1 Providencia sp. M-27
GGGGTTGTGTGCCCATTTCATCGAAAAGTCCAAAGTTTGCTCCTAGCCCTGTAATATCAAGGGCTACAGATAGTGTGTTATACGACAGTATTAACACTTGATACTATTACATTGAAAAATTAAAGGTTCTAATTTCCTCAGTAAGGAATTATCAATAAATAAAGATAGCGTTCGTTTAGATAATTCATAGGCCAATATATATGTTTTGACGAATGTATTTCCTTGGTATATCTTACACACATTAAATATAGGAGAAAGTATGGAACCACTACTGCTGTTTAAAATTTTAGCCGACCAAACCAGACTGGATATCGTGCTACTGCTAAAAGCATCTGGTGAACTGTGTGTTTGCGACATCTATACGGCCTTGAATTTATCGCAACCAAAGACTTCTCGACATCTAGCAATGCTTAGAGAGTCGGGTCTTTTGCTCGATTCAAAACATGGTAAATGGGTTCATTATCGATTATCTCCAGCATTACTACCGTGGGTGAAAAGTATCATTGATGTCACCTATGCCACAGAGAAAAATAGAGTTGCAGATTTACTCAAAAGCTTAGAGACAAAAGAACCTGCGAGTAGCTGTTCTATATAAAAATTTTTAAGTTAACATATTCGAAAAAACATATATAAGGTTGAGATATGAAAAAATTAGAAGTATTTGATCCCGCATTATGCTGTAGCACTGGTGTTTGCGGAACCGAAGTCGATCAAGCATTGGTAGACTTCGCAACAGATGTGGATTGGTTAAAAAAACAAGGGGCAAGTATAAGGCGTTTTAATTTAGCGCAAGAGCCTATGGAGTTCGTTAACAACACAAAAGCAAAAACATTTTTGGAAACCGCAGGCGCCGAGTCACTTCCACTATTGATTCTTGATGGTGAGATTGTGCTGACTGGTCGATACCCAAAACGACATGAGCTAGCAAGATGGTTTGGTATTCGGCCGAATATTGAAAAAGCCGAAATTGTTAAATCGTGTTGTGGTAATGGTAAAACGTGTTGTTAACAGGAGCAATAAAATGAAATTTTTAGATAACACACCTAATTATTTATTTTTTACTGGAAAAGGTGGTGTGGGTAAAACTTCTATTTCTTGTGCGACCGCAATTAAGTTGGCTGAAAAAGGGAAAAAAGTCTTACTGGTGAGCACTGATCCAGCTTCTAACGTTGGGCAAGTATTCTCTCAATCGATAGGCAACAATATTAAGCCAATAACATGGGTTCCAAATTTATTTGCTATTGAAATAGACCCTCAAGCTGCCGCTGAAGAATATCGAAACAAAATTATTAATCCAATCAAAGAAAGTTTACCTGAAGCGGTAATTCAAAGTATTACGGAACAGCTATCAGGTGCCTGTACCACAGAGATTGCAGCTTTCGATGAATTTACTGGGTTGTTAACCAATACCGAAATTACAAAGCAATTTGACTATATCATTTTTGATACCGCACCAACGGGGCATACCATCCGTTTATTACAACTCCCGAGTGCATGGAGTGATTTTATTACTGATAATCCTGATGGTGCGTCATGTTTAGGGCCAATGTCTGGTCTTGATAAACAACGTGAACAGTACAGCATGGCGGTGGAAGCGTTGAGTGATAAATCACTAACAAGGTTAGTATTAGTTGCACGACCTCAATCAGCGGCATTGAGAGAGGTTGCGAGAACCTATAGCGAGTTGTCATCTCTGGGTATCAGAAATCAGCAATTAATTGTCAATGGTGTTTTCCCTGAAACGGCGGTGACTGAAAATGATAAGTTATCCCATGCGCTCTACTCTCGTGAACAAGCGGCATTAGCATCTATGCCTGAAGCACTACGCTCGTTACCTGTCGATATTATTTATTTACAAAATATCAATATGGTGGGTGTCGATGCACTGAAGCAGTTGTTATCTAATGAGATGCCACAAATTCCAACTATTACTCCGACAAAACAACCTATTTCTTTACCTACCTTGTCAGAACTGGTTGGCGAAATATCTCAGCAACAGCATGGGCTGATTATGTTAATGGGCAAAGGTGGTGTAGGGAAAACAACGATTGCGGCATCAAT
>NZ_JAALBT010000054.1:0-1905 GCF_011077905.1 Providencia sp. M-27
ATTAATTGGTGCTTTATCCATTGAAGGGAGTGAAGCGTCAGGGCTAATTCAACAAGCAATGGTTTATGCCAATGTGATTGGTGCCGATTTGGGGCCTAAGATTACACCTATAGGGAGTTTGGCGACGTTGCTGTGGCTGCATGTTTTATCACAAAAGAACATGAGCATTACATGGGGATACTATTTTAAAACAGGGATCATCATGACACTCCCTGTACTTACCGTCACTCTCGTTGCTTTAGTGCTTCGACTTTCACTGTTAAATTAAGGCTAACCGAATGAATGAAATTACCATTTATCACAATCCAAATTGTGGCACTTCACGCAATACGCTTGCTATGATCCGCAATAGCGGCGTTGAGCCAACGATTATTTATTATTTAGAAACACCGCCGACTAAAGATATGTTAGTACAACTTATTGCTGATATGAATATCACGGTAAGGGCGTTACTACGAAAAAATGTTGAACCGTATGAACAATTAGCTTTAGAAAATGATATTTATACCGATGACCAACTGATTGATTTTATGTTGCAGTACCCAATACTGATTAATAGACCCATTGTTGTTACGCCAATAGGAACTAAACTTTGCCGACCTTCAGAAGTCGTATTGGATATATTACCTCATCCGCAACAACGTGAATTTATCAAAGAAGATGGTGAGGTTATTGTTGATAAACAAGGCATTAGAGTAAAGTAAATCACTGACGATATTTATCATGATGAGCGTACCGATGTATGGCATCAGTACGCTCATGTTAATCCGGTACTTGCTTAAGGTCGTTGATATTGGTATTTTAAAAAAATATACTATTCATAGGAACAGCTGATCATATTATGCGCCTTACTCCACCCTGAGATACCCCCTTCCTTTTAGGTTGATACTAAATCAGCCAATTTCCACATCCCTTCTTTGGGATAATTTCGTTTATTTAAAATATACTCTCCCATCTTGGGATTGATAGATTACAAGGTAGTCTAATATGCTTTTGTCCTCCTCTCGTCAGGACTGGCTGGGTAACATCCGTGGGGATGTCCTAGCCGGTATTGTTGTTGCTTTAGCGTTAATTCCTGAAGCCATCGCATTTTCAATTATTGCAGGCGTCGACCCCAAAGTTGGGTTATACGCCGCATTTTCTATTGCGGTAATTATCGCTTTTATCGGGGGGCGCCCCGGCATGATTTCATCGGCAACTGGTGCAATGGCACTTTTAATGGTCGTTCTGGTGAAAGAACATGGCCTTCAGTACCTATTAGCTGCGACGGTATTAACCGGGATATTTCAAGTTATCGCAGGATATTTAAAGCTCGGTAATTTAATGCGATTTGTTTCACGTTCGGTGGTAACGGGATTTGTTAATGCGCTGGCTATCTTGATTTTTTTAGCGCAACTCCCTGAATTAACCAATGTGAGTTGGCATGTTTATGCAATGACCGCGGCAGGCTTAGGGATTATCTATCTGTTTCCATTAGTCAATAAAACCATTCCGTCTCCATTAGTGTGTATTGTTGTATTAACGATAATTTCAATATGGCTTGGTCTTGATATCCGAACGGTTGGTGATATGGGCGTTCTGCCTGACAGTTTGCCTATCTTTCTTTTGCCCGATATTCCCTTGAATATTGAAACGCTACTTATCATATTACCCTACTCATTAGCGCTTGCTGTTGTTGGCTTATTGGAATCAATGATGACTGCAACGATTGTGGATGATTTGACGGATACAACCAGTGATAAAAATCGAGAATGTAAAGGGCAAGGCATTGCCAATATAGCCACTGCATTTATTGGCGGGATGGCAGGATGTGCGATGATCGGTCAATCCATTATCAATATAAAATCGGGTGGCCGAGGTCGATTATCGACACTGGTTGCGGGTGTTGTTTTATTACTAATGGTG
>NZ_JAALBT010000055.1:0-1904 GCF_011077905.1 Providencia sp. M-27
ATTAATTGGTGCTTTATCCATTGAAGGGAGTGAAGCGTCAGGGCTAATTCAACAAGCAATGGTTTATGCCAATGTGATTGGTGCCGATTTGGGGCCTAAAATCACACCGATAGGGAGTTTGGCGACATTGTTGTGGTTACATGTATTATCACAAAAGAACATGACGATTACGTGGGGATATTATTTTAAAACGGGAATTATCATGACGATCCCTGTACTCACCGCCACACTTATCGCTTTAGTACTTCGACTCTCACTGTTAAATTAAGGGTGATCCCATGAATGAAATTACAATTTATCACAACCCGAATTGCGGTACATCACGTAATACCCTTGCCATGATCCGCAATAGTGGCGTTGAGCCGACGATCATTTATTATTTAGAAACGCCTCCAACTAAAGATGTGTTAGTGCAACTTATTGCCGATATGAAAATCACGGTAAGAGCGTTACTACGAAAAAATGTTGAACCGTATGAACAATTAGCTTTAGAAAATGATATTTATACCGATGAGCAACTCATTGATTTTATGTTGCAGTACCCAATACTGATTAATAGACCGATTGTTGTTACACCAGTAGGAACTAAGCTTTGCCGACCTTCAGAAGTCGTTTTGGATATATTACCTCATCCGCAACAACGTGAATTTATCAAAGAAGATGGCGAGGTCATTGTTGATAAACAAGGCATCAGAGTAAAGTAAATCACTAACGATATTTATCATGATGAGTGTACCGATGCAGGGCATCCGTACGCTCATGTTAATCCGGTACTTGCTTAAGGTCGTTGATATTGGTATTTTAAAAAACATACTATTCATAGGAACAGCTAATCATATTATGCGCCTTACGCCACCCTGAGATACCTCCTTCCTTTTAGGTTGATACTAAATCAGCCAATTTCCACATCCCTTCTTTGGGATAATTTCGTTTATTTAAAATATGCTCTCCCATCTTGGGATTGATAGATTACAAGGTAGTCTAATATGCTTTTGTCCTCATCTCGTCAGGACTGGCTGGGTAACATCCGTGGGGATGTCCTAGCCGGTATTGTTGTTGCTTTAGCGTTAATTCCTGAAGCCATCGCATTTTCAATTATTGCAGGCGTCGACCCCAAAGTCGGGTTATACGCTGCTTTTTCTATTTCAGTGATTATTGCTTTCATCGGGGGACGCCCCGGCATGATTTCATCAGCAACAGGTGCCATGGCGCTCTTAATGGTTGTTCTGGTGAAAGAACATGGTCTTCAATACTTATTAGCTGCGACGGTTTTAACTGGGATATTTCAAGTGATCGCAGGATATTCAAAATTGGGTAGTCTAATGCGATTTGTTTCACGCTCTGTCGTAACGGGATTTGTTAATGCGCTGGCTATCTTGATTTTTTTAGCCCAACTTCCTGAGTTAACCAATGTGAGTTGGCATGTTTATGCCATGACCGCGGCAGGCTTAGGGATTATCTATTTGTTTCCATTAGTCAATAAAACCATTCCTTCGCCATTAGTGTGTATTGTTGTATTAACGATAATTTCAATATGGCTTGGTCTTGATATCCGAACGGTTGGTGATATGGGCGTTTTGCCTGACAGTTTGCCTATTTTTCTTTTGCCCGATATTCCCTTGAACATTGAAACGCTACTTATCATATTGCCCTACTCATTAGCTCTAGCTGTTGTTGGCTTATTGGAATCAATGATGACCGCAACGATTGTGGATGATTTGACGGATACAACCAGTGATAAAAATCGAGAATGTAAAGGACAAGGCATTGCCAATATAGCCACTGCATTTATTGGCGGGATGGCGGGATGTGCGATGATCGGTCAATCCATTATCAATATAAAATCGGGTGGCCGAGGTCGATTATCGACACTGGTTGCGGGTGTTGTTTTATTGCTAATGGTG
>NZ_JAALBT010000056.1:0-1706 GCF_011077905.1 Providencia sp. M-27
GCATAAACTTACCTAAAAAATAAAATTCAGTTTTATGATAACTTTACTGTTAAAAGAAGTCTAGACAACCTTGTTTTATGCTTGGATATAAGGCTTATTACGTTTCCAAAAAAACCAGAAATGATAAAAAATGAGCTTAACGTACAATAATTTTCGATATCCAAACTGACCCCAATAAAGAAGATTCAACGTAAAACGAAGACAGAAGAAATTGATATCAGTTGTTCGGTTAAACCGAACAACTGATGCTTTTAAGGATTGTTAGATGTTGTCGTCAATAGCCCAATACGATGAGCCGCTTGGCATTGCTGGAGATTGTTCAAGATGCTCAATTCCCATATCTTTAGCAACATACTGAGCTACATCATGAGACACGTGACCATCATCCAAGTCCGAAGCTATCATTGCTTGTGAGTAAACAAAAAAGGGAGGATGTTCCTTAAAATCACGTTGCCTCATCCAGGCTTGCACTGAGCGAGAAAAATATCCCCACAATTTGTTTTTATATAAAGCAGCTTGGTCAGCGATAGTTGGATTAGGATCGTTCAATTGAACGGATTTGGCCTTTTCAAACATTTCATAAGTAAACAAAGGTCTCCCGAAATACTCACTAGCAGAAGACAATAGAGTACAGAACTGATGATGTAGAACTCTATCCTCAGCCAAGTTTGGCACGTAATTCAAACCACACTTGTCGCAAATAACAGCATGACCTAAACCATCGTATTCAGGCGGCATCATTTCGACAACTGTATTGGACTGAACGCTCCTCAATTCATTCAAATATTTTTCAGTGACAAAAGTACCTGAATCAGAATCCTTTGGAAGGTGAAAATACTTAACCTCAGGGTCATAGTACCAATAACCTCCGCGTCCATTAGTGTAGCGTTTGCCTGTTATAACCACTGTGTACACAGTCATTGAACCTGCTGTGATGCTGGGGTTTTCCGAGTATGCTTTTCTTCTCCTCTCACAAAGCTCGGCGGATAATTCGTTTGACATAACTCGTACTGAGTCAAAAAGATTAATATCCAATATTTCAACTATATAGGATGTTGCCGCGTCAGGATTCGCATCAACCGGAGCTCGTTTTAAAAAAGGCACAGGAAGATCTAAGTCATAAGCGATAGGTGGTCGCTCAGTTAAAGCTTGATCTGTATTTTCAGAAAGCCCAGCCCCAGCCCAGTGGTTCCAATTTTTATAACCCTGAGCCTTAGCTAGTGCATGAAGGAGTTTGATTGGTTTCAGCGAAACATTAAAATCATCTTTCAATGTTGATGACAGTTTTCTTGCGAGATATTCAGCGTTTGATTTCGAGCCAAACGATATCGTGGTAGTTTTCATATTAAAGCAACTCCAAATTAACGGGGTATCTATGAAAGGTTGCCCTGATTACCTGCCAAGCCCCCAGTTAAATGAATCTGCATTAACACGGTTAGACATTTGCAAAGATAAAATCACCTGTTTCACAGGGCGGTCTAGTCAAAAGACTGGTCAAGGACTTGAGCATATTTCAGCGCGAAATCGTAATGACCCCTGAATGATAGCAAGTACATATCAAATGACACACTGTAGAACTGCCCGTTGAGGGCAATCAGGCAGAGAACGGCACTGTTGCAAATAGTCGGTGGTGATAAACTTATCATCCCCTTTTGCTGATGGAGCTGCACATGAACCCATTCAAAGGCCGGCATTTTCAGCGTGAC
>NZ_JAALBT010000057.1:0-1399 GCF_011077905.1 Providencia sp. M-27
GTGATTAAGTTTCGACGTGAAGGCATTGATATTGAAATTAAGGGGATGAATGAAGCCACTGCAACGTTGGTTGATAAGTTTGGTATTCATGACGACCCGAAAAAAATTGAAAAATTCATGGGAGGTCATTAATTATGGCAGCAGATATCATTCAAAAAACTTGCGTAATTGGGTGTATAGACCGTTCGTCCTCGGCGATTGCCGTTTGTCACGCCAGTGCTTGGATAGCCCAAACACTTAATCTTCCTCTGACACTGTTACACATGAATGAAAAAATCCCAACATCGGCACACCATGACTTAAGCGGGATCATCGGATTTGACACCCGAGAAACCTTATTGAATGAACTTGTGGATATTGAAGAAAAGCGAGCGCGTTTAACCCGTGAGGAAGGTCGACAATTATTAATGAGTGCAAAAAAAATCACTCAAGATTTAGGTCTTCATGATGTTAATACACTTCAGCGGCAAGGGTCTTTAGCCGAAATGCTTAATCAGGAAGATGCGCATATTGTTGTACTCGGTCGTCGAGGTGAGCAATCTGAATTAACGGGTCATATCGGCAGTCAGCTAGAGGGGATCATCCGTCTTCAAAAAAATTCAGTACTTATCTGTAAGCGAAATTTTGCCCCGCCGAAAAAGATTATGATTGCGTTTGATGGCAGTGAGGAAGGTGAACGAGTCATCCATCGATTAATACAAGTGAAATTATTAGCGGGTCGTGATTGCCATCTGGCGATGCACGGTAGTCAAGACAGTCAACTCAAAAAAGCACAAGATATGCTTCATCAAGCAGGCATTGAGGTGAAAGCTAATTTACTTCAGGGTGGTGACAGCACTGTTGATGAGTTATGTGGTTTTGCAGTACAAAACCACATTGACTTAATCATTATGGGGGCTTTTGGACATTCGCGATTGAGGCAATTTTTTGCAGGGAGTCATACGACAGAAATGATAGCGAAAACTCCGGTATCATTACTCATCATCCGTTAGTCTTTTCGTTTACTTTTATCATTGCAAGGAGAGGTGACTCACTTTCGTCAGCTCTCCATCTCATAATATCGAGCGGGGTTTGTCTTTATAAATATAATTAATTGAATTTTGATGTTATTTAGCAAGTGTTTATACTTGAATATTTCTCATTTCATTCCGTTTTGTATGTCAAAATTTGGTAAAATTGGAAGGTGCTTAACCCTGATGAATCCCCTAATGATTTTTATCAAAATCATTAAGTTAAGGTGGATACACATCTTGTCATATGATCAAATGGTTTCGCGAAAAATCAATAATCAGACAACAAGATGTGCGAACTCGATATTTTACACGACTCTCTTTACCAATTCTGCCCCGAATTACACTTAAAACGACTCAACAACTTAACGTTGGCTTGCCACGCATTA
>NZ_JAALBT010000058.1:0-1379 GCF_011077905.1 Providencia sp. M-27
CTTGTCAGAACTGGTTGGCGAAATATCTCAGCAACAGCATGGGCTGATTATGTTAATGGGCAAAGGTGGTGTAGGGAAAACAACGATTGCGGCATCAATCGCGGTTAAATTGGCAGAAAAAGGGCTTGATGTACATCTGACTACATCCGATCCAGCCGCGCATATTGAATCAACCCTCGATGGTGTTTTACCGAATCTTCAAGTTAGCCGAATTGACCCTATCGCTGAAACTGAACGTTATCGTCATTATGTCTTAGAAACAAAAGGGAAAGATTTAGATGCAGAGGGGCGCGCATTACTTGAGGAAGATTTGCGCTCTCCTTGTACTGAAGAAATTGCGGTATTCCAGGCTTTTTCTCGCATCATTAGAGACGCGGGTAAACGTTTTGTCGTCATGGATACTGCGCCGACTGGGCATACATTATTACTTCTGGATGCAACAGGGGCATACCATAAAGAAATTGCTAAGAATATGGGTGAAAAAGGCCACTATTTAACGCCGATGATGCAATTACAAGATCCTGAACGCACCAAAGTCATTATTACGACACTCGCTGAAACAACGCCTGTGCTTGAGGCGGAAAATTTGCAAAATGATTTAATACGGGCAGACATACATCCGTGGGCGTGGGTAATCAATAACAGTCTATCTATCACGGAAACAACCTCACCATTGTTACTTTCAAGAGCAGAACAGGAAGTCGCTCAGATTGAAAAGGTGACATCAACATTGGCAAAACGTGTTGCTATTGTTCCTTTGCTTGAAACAGAGCCTGTGGGGATATCTGCATTAAGTCAGCTCGCAGAATAAGTTTTATTTTCTAAAAATAAAAGGTGCGGAAAAGCACCTTTTAAATGAGGTTGTTATGTTTATTGCCGCATTCATTTTTATTTTAACGATCACCTTTGTTATTTGGCAGCCCAAAGGACTGGGTATTGGCTGGAGTGCTACAGCAGGGGCTGTATTGGCACTGATCTTTGGTGTGATCAGTTTTCAAGACATCCCGATTGTTTGGAACATTGTTTGGAATGCCACGGCGACATTTGTCGCCGTAATTATCATTAGCCTACTTTTAGATGAAAGTGGTTTCTTTGAATGGGCGGCATTACATGTTGCCAAGTGGGGCGGGGGTAAAGGAAAACTGTTATTCAGTTATATCGTGTTACTTGGTGCAACGGTTGCGGCCTTATTTGCCAATGATGGCGCAGCATTGATATTAACGCCCATTGTGATTGCGATGTTATTGGCACTTGGTTTCAACAAAGGCACGACATTAGCCTTTGTCATGGCTGCCGGGTTTATTGCAGATACGGCGAGCTTGCCGCTGATTGTTTCGAACCTCGTGAATATCGTTTCTGCGGACTTCTTTAATATTGGA